>NZ_JACHNF010000002.1 GCF_014205295.1 Kribbella solani | reverse complement strand
CCGGCAGACACCGAACCGGGGGAGTGGGGTGAAGTCGAGGATGTCGTCGACCTCACCGGCACGGCGTTGGAGGGCTCCGACTGGGATACCTGGGACCCGCCCGCCCCGGCCACGGGCCTGCACCCGAACTGAGAAGTCAGGTTGGCGGCGGTCGGTGTGCCCGGCCTGATCGGGGCGCTTGTCCGGCGTACGCTCTGTCTGAGCGGCGAACCGTCACGCAGTGACGAATGCGGCCGCTGTGCCGGGCCGTGACGACCACCGGCGGGTGTTCCTAGGGTGTTCCTGGGGTGATCCTCCGAACCACACCCCGCAGGTCCGTGACCTGCGGTTTCTGCCCATCCCGACCGACACCTCCCTCCTCCAACGACGACGAGGGAGGTGTCGGTCGGGATGGGCAGAAAGAGAGTTGGTGGTGGTTGGGGTGAAGGGGGGAGGAGTGGGTGGAGAGGTGTTGGAGTGGAGTGTGGTTGTCGAGGTTTGAGGCGGCTTAGCGGTCGGGTGTGTTGAGGACTGGGGCTCGGGGGGGGGGGGGGCTTGGGGGGCTGTGGTGGTGTGGGTGTCGGTCGCGGGGTCGGTCCGGGTCATGAACCAGGTGCCGCGGGTGGGGCTTGCTCGGTCCGGCGTACGTCGCTGGGGTTGAGCCACACGTAGGGCACCAGCAACCTGCGATCGGGCAGCAGGACGCACACGTGCAGCCGGGTCCAGCGCACCGCACGGCCGTGCATCACCTGCTGGCCGTCCTGCTCGAGGACCACTCGTGCCTCGACGTCGATCTGCTTCCACGCCTCAACGTCCTTCAGCGCCCGCGCCACCTCGGGTGCCGGCCAGGACTCGTTCATGACCCGCTGCGGTTTCGGGCGGTTGTCCTCGAACCCTTCGGTGCCGTAGCGGTCGCTGATCGCCTTGCCCACTCCCGCAGTATCGAACATGTGTTCGAGAATGGCCAACCATCTGGATCGACTGCGATCCAAATCGGCTAAGAGTGACCACTTGACGCCCGTCAACCTTTCCTGACAGACTCTCGTCAAACGGTATTGACAGCAAGGTGTCAAGTAGTTGTGACGATGATGGGAGTTGGGTGATGGGCTGGGCGTTCGAGGGGGAGGGTCTGGAGGATCACGAGGGGTACGCGGTGTTTGTGACCGTGGATGGCCGGGAGTCGGGCTCGTCGAGCGCGGACGGTCTGTGGATCTGGCGGCCGGATGCGCAGGTGCGGGCCGCGGCGGCCTGGGCCGAGGGGCGGTCGCCGGGCGACGAGGACGTGAGCGAGCTGGTCGCGTGGGAGCAGCTCGCGGGGTGGCAGGCGGCGTGCACGTGCGGCTGGCGTGGTGAGCGCTGGGACCGCGATGCCACGGTGCAGGGCGAGGATGGTGGCTACCACCCCGACGACGCGTTTCTGCCCGACGGCCGTGACGTGGAGGACGTGGCGCACGATGCGTGGATCGAGCACATGGCGCCGTACCGGCGGCTGGGCAGGGTGAAGGACGCGGCCGCGGCCGCGGTGCTGTCCCGCCAGGCGCTGGATGAGGCGGTGCGCGATGCCAAGACCGGCGGCGCGACGTGGGCCGACATCGGCGAGGCCGCCGGCATGAGCCGCCAGGCCGCACACACCCGGTGGGGCTCGTACGTCGAGGTTTCCGAGGAGACCAGGCAGCGCACGGACCAGATCGTCCGCAAAGCGATCCGGGAGACCTGGCAAGAGATGCAGGCCGAACCCACCGAGAGCGCAGGGGGAGACGGGCGTGGGTGATGCCACCGGAATCGCCCGGCCAATCCGCACACGAACACTGGGGGCAGCGATGACCGCGGAATCACCCCCCGGATCACCGGCACGGATACGGCCACAGTCGAGCAGCGTCGAAGGAGGACAAGAGGTGGGTACGACGGCAGGTACGACAGGAGCCGGGACGGACTGGGTGCTGGTGCCCGACGTCGAGGAACTGCGACCGATCTTCGAGCACGCGGAGGAGCTCCTGCTGGCCCTCGTGGTGTCCGAGGAGGACTCGGTTGAGGATCCGGAGCCGTGGGTGCTGCCGGCGCCGCTCGCGGGCCGCGACGGGGCACTGGCTGCGTTGTACCGGGTCTGGGAGGTGCTGCGGGGCGCGGTGGACGAGTTGGCGCTGCCCCGGATCGAGCCGGACGCCAGCACCCGGCCCCGGCTGCTCAGCGGCAGCCGCGAACGCGTGCCGTTCCGGGCCGTGCCGATCGCCGCCGCGGACCGGGAGTTGCTTGCGGCCGCGGTCGTCCAGCTCGAGGTGGCGCTGATGCCGGCAGCCCGGCGCGAGGCCGGGAATCCGTGGCACCGCAAGCGGATGTCCGATCTGGCGGAACTGCTCGAGCAGATCGCCTACGGCGGCGAATCCGAGCCGCCGCCCCTGACCGAGCTGATCCAGCCCCTGACCCGGATCAGCCGCCTGCTGAACCTGCCGCCCGACGACGACACGACCGTCCTGCTCGACGTCGTCCGGACCAGTGCCGCCACCGGCGCCGACGTCGAGCTGACCTCAGCCCAGACCACGGCGTACGGCAAGACCGCCACCAGGGTCAACACGATCCTGACCGGCGGCGACCCGCTCGCCCGCTGGGTGTACTGACACCGAACCGACTCCGAACTGACTCCGAGCCCGACCGGAGAGGGGACTGGGATGACCACCGAACCTGACGACCAGGCCGACCCGCAGTTGACGCGCGAGGAACGCGCCACCGCGGTGGCGTCGGTCCGGCATTCGACCGAGCTCGAGGGCGGGCGATCGACCGACGCCGCCCGGGCGCTGCAGGACCAGTGGATCGACGGTCGCATCGACGTCGACGAGCTGGGACGCCGTACCCGCGCCCTGCACGAGCTGCCCACCGGCAAAACGGCGGGAGACGACGCTGACGAGCGCGTGGTGGAGGAGCTCGTCCAGGCGTTCCTGCCCGACGTACTCATCGACACCGCGGCCGCCACCCTCAACACACCCGACCTGTCTACGGAAGGAACCAGCGCCATGGCACAGCAACTGCCGACCTGGATCGAGATCGCCAAGAACACCCGCGACGCCCTCAACGAGGCCAGGAACGGGCTCAGCACCGCACGGGACTGGATGAACTCCGACTGGCCCGAAGGGCACGGCCCGGCCGACCACGAGCACCGGCACGAAGCAGCGCGGCTGATCAGCCAGGCCAAGGCCCTCATCGACCAGGCGAAGCATGAACTGGAGCGGAGCACAGGCCGATGACCACCGACCCGGCGCCCGACCCGGCGCCCGGACCGGCGATGGAACGTACGGCGCCGCGCAGCGTCGACGACTGCCCGGCACCGCGCTCGGAGTACGTCGACCTGCGCGAGGCATGGAAGGACCTGGGCCGCGACGCCACGATCAGGAGGGCGGACGACCTGCTGCGCGAGGAGCCCGATCTGCGGTCGAAGATCCTGACCGCACGCAACCTGCAGTGGGCCTGCAAGCGGTTCCTGGAGGCGGCCGTCTTCGGGCTGCTGGACGAAGGCGCCGACCCGGACGAGATCGCCGAGCTCACCGGACACCCGGCCGACTCGATCCGCGACGACGTCGACCAGGACCGCAAGGCGCGGATCCGGCGGGACTACTCCGTGGCGTACTACAAGCGCCACCCCGACCGGACCCCGAACCAGTGGTACGCCGTCGAGGACGACGACCCCGTCCTGCCGGAACTGCCGATCGGCGTCCGGACCCGCGAGGCCACCCGACCCATCCACGAGGCCACCGGAAGAGCGGAGACCGGCCAGTGAAACCCGAGATCCCGACCGGACCGATCGAGACCGAGCCGCACCGTGACCCGGCCTGGATCCGCGCCCAGCAGACCATCCCCTACACCGACGAGGTACGTGCGCAGCGTCGCCGCGAGGACGCCGCGATCATCCTGGACGAGCTGGCCGCCGCCGGCGTCGAGCTGGGCGCCTACGACCGGCGCATGATCGCCTGGCTGGCCGACTGGGAGTACGGAACGCTCGTGACCATCGCGTCCTGGATCCAACGCGCCCGCGCGGCCGGGAATCCGGCGCCACGGTCCCGTAGCACGAAGCGCCAGTCATGACCGCCGGCGCTCGTCGTTCGAAGCTGCCGCCGTTGCCCGCGATCGAGAAGCAGCCCTGCCCCGGCTGCGGGGTCCGGCCCTGGATCACGCATCGGCCGGACTGCGACACCGGTGGGGAATTCGCCTGCCTGACTGTCTGGGTGCCCCGCGGCGCCAAGTACCCGCCGTACGCACGGCTGGGCCGCGAAATCCAAGACTGAAACAACCGCTGCCGGGCGGCCCAGGCACCGACGAACGGCCCCGGTGCAAAACGGTGCCTGCTGCTGGTGTGACGGAAACACGCCAAGCCGGGGAGGTTGCACATCGCGAATGTTTTCGTAACATTATTGATTGTGACGAAAAGGGCGACGATTGCGGCAGGGGCTCCGAAGGAGCGCAAGTGTGCGCGGTGTGGGGAGGAGTTCCTGGTGCGGCGGGCCGGGCCGGGGCGGGCAATGGTGTATTGCTCGCCGGGGTGCAAGCAGGCCATGTACCGGGAGCGTCACGAGGACCCGGCCACGGGGCTGCGATCGGCGGTGATGGCGGATCTGGGGGAGTTGCGCCGCCGGCTGGAATCGGCCGACGTCGACCAGGTCCCCGACGACCAACTGCGGTCGCTATCGCGCCGGGTCAAGGGCCTGCTGGGATTCCTCCCCGCGCACGCCGTACCTGGGCCCGTCGTACCCGATCCTGCCGTGCCTGAGCCGGTGGTGCCGGTCTGGTCGGCGAAGCCTCCAGAGGAGGTTCCTGTGCGTCTCGCGCCGGCCGCCCCGGCGGCTGCTCTGGCGGGTGGCTCGGCTCGGGGTCAGGGTGCTGCTGGCCGGCCGGTGGTGGATGGGTTGCGGCCGACGGGGCAGCAGGCGGCGATCGTGGACGCGTTCGCTGCCGGCGGCAACCTGGTCGTTGAAGCGGGTGCGGGAACGGGGAAGACGTCGACGCTTCGCCTTGCTGCGCTGACGATGCCGCCTGGACGGCGCGGGATCTACGTGGCGTTCAACAAGTCGGTCGCGACCGAGGCCAAGAAGAAGTTCCCGGGCAGCGTGCTGTGCTCGACGGCGCACAGCCTGGCGTACCAGGCCCACGGGAAGCACTACCGGGACCGGTTGAACGGGCCGCGGGTCCCGGCCCGCGAAGCGGCCAGGATCATGCGGATCACGCACTCGCTGGAGCTGTCGGACGCGACGGGGAAACGGGTCCTGGACGCGGTGTCGCTGGCCCGGATCGCGTCGAACACGGTCGATCGGTTCTGCCAGTCCGCGGACACCGGGATCACCCGGTACCACGTGCCGGCGGTGAACGGCGTCGACGGCACGGCACGGGAGGCGTTGCAGGAGTTCGTGGTGCCGGTCGCGCAGAAGATGTGGGCGGAGCTACAGGGCCGGACCGGGCGGCTGCGCTACAGCCACGACGTGTACCTGAAGCAATGGGCGCTGAGCGAGCCCAGCCTGAACACCGACGTCGTGTTCTTCGACGAGGCCCAGGACGCCAACCCGGTGATCGCCAAGGTCGTCCAGGCCCAGCAGGCCCAGCTGGTGGCCGTGGGCGACAGCAACCAGGCGATCTACCAATGGCGCGGAGCGATCGACGCGCTGGAGTCCTGGCCGGCCAACACCCGGCTCCAGCTGACCCAGTCCTGGCGGTTCGGCGACGCAATCGCCGCCGAGGCGAACAAGTGGCTGACCGCGATCGGCGCCCGGCTCCGGCTGTCCGGCACGGCCTCCGTTCAGTCCACGGTTGGCCCGCTGCCCGCGCCCGATGCCGTCTTGTGCCGGACCAACGCCGAAGCGATGTCGCAGGCGATGAAGGCGATGGACGCCGGTACCAGAGTCGCGCTGGTCGGTGGTGCGAGCTCGATCAAGTCGATGGCCGAAGCAGCCCTGGACCTGCAACGGGGCAAGACGACCCAGCACCCCGAGCTGTGCGCGTTCACCAGCTGGCGCGAAGTCCAGGACTACGTCGACCAGGACGAGGCCGGCAGCGACCTGAAGGTGTTCGTCCGCCTCGTCGACGACCACGGCCCCGACGAACTGATCCGGGCCGCGGACCGCCTCGTCCGCGAAAGCGCCGCGCAGCTGACGATCTCCACCGCCCACAAGGCCAAGGGCCGCGAGTGGCACCGCGTCAAGATCGCCGACGACTTCCGCCAGCCCAAGGCCACAGACGACGGCCAGCCCGGCGAACTGCCCCGCGCCGACGCGATGCTCGCCTACGTCGCCGTCACCCGCGCTCAGCACCAGCTGGACCGCGGCGGCCTGAACTGGATCGATGACCACCTCGCCGGCGTCCCGCGCCGCGAACGATAACGCCACCAATCAACGATGTGACGTTATCTCTGGGCAGGCGTCCGCCAGCGTCTTGGTTTCCGTCACCGGCGGATGGTTGTGACTAAAACCGGTTGGGTTCGTACGGCCGCGATCTGTCGGTCGTGACTGCCACACTCGCGGGTATGGAGATCCGGGTTCACGAAGTCCAGGTCCAGTCGCCTGCCGGCGGTTGGCAGGGCCACGAGTTCGAGTACGACCGGGCGACCGATCTGTTCCAGTGCGTCAACTGCGGGCGGTACGAGGGGACGGTCACCAACGACGACAAGACCCTGCTGCCCTGTCAGCCGAGCGCGGAATGGGTGAAGCGGCAGGAAGAGGCCGCTACCCGCGCCCGAGCTCGGAAGCCGCGCTGTTTCTACAGCGAGTCCTTCGATGGTGATGACGGAGACCCGGGCGACTACCTGGCCTGTGTCGGTGACGCCGGCCACGACGGTCCGCATCAACTGGCCGTGCGCAACGCAGACGACTACTGATCTGCCCGACGTACTCATCGACACGGGCGCCACAACGCTCGGCAGCGAGTGAAGCGTCGATACCGTTCATCGCATGCCACAGCTCAACGACGACCAGGTGCGCGTGCTGGCGCGAGGTCTCCACCACAAGATCCAGGCCGACGCCGTGGCGGGGTCCGACCTGACGCGGACGCTGCGGGTGCTCGACGTCGTGTCGGCCCGTGAGCGTCGCGGGCTGTCGATCGGGCTGACCGAACGCGAGGCCGCGGTGTTGATCGCTGCAGCTGCGGGCGAGCCGGTGCCGCCGCACCCATACCGCGAGCAGTGGCAGCTCGACATCATGCTGGCGCGCAAGGACAGCGCGTGCCCGTTCTGCCCCGAGTCGATCCATGCCGGGGTGGAGATCGCCCGGTGGCCGCTGACCGCGCAGTGGGGTCATCGGGCGTGTGTGGAGGCGAAGGCGGTCGCTGAGCCGCCCACAAAGGAGAGCCGGCGGAAGTCGATCGCGATCCTCATGTCGATGAGTCGCAAGCCTGCCAGTTCGTGATCAACGTCAGACCTGCCCGGTCCTGATCGGCTGTCGACAGCGTGGCGTTGACGCACTCGTGATGTGGGCAGAAGAGTACAGTTCCGTACATGAGTGACACGCTGCCGATCACCGAGGCCCGTAGCCAGTTCGGGACCCTCGTACGCCGGGCCAGCACCCGGCGCGTGCGGACCACGATCACCGACCACGGCCAGCCGGCCGCGGTGATCATCAACGCCCAGGAGCTCGAGGACCTGGAGGACGAGTTGGCGTTTGCCAGGTACGACGCTGAGAAGGCCGCGGGTACGCTGCGCACGGTTTCGCACCGTGAGGCCCGCGAGCGGCTCGGGATCGCTGAGGCGTGACCGAGGGCAGCGCCGGGGGAGCGCGGTACGAGGTCATCTGGGACGAGCGAGCCCTGGACCAGGCGGCCGGGTTCCTCAAGGACGACCCGGACGGCCTGGCTGAGCTGTTCCAGGCGGTCGATCAGCTCGCCGTCGAGCCGCGCCCGGCCGACACGGTGGCGTACGGTACGCCGGACCGCCGGCGGCTAAGGTCCGGCCGCTACCGCGTGCTCTACAACGTCGACGACAACCGGGTGACCGTGGTCGTGATCCATGCCGGCCGGACCGGATGACAGCCGATGAACTACCAGTGGATGGTTGAACGCATCCAGGCTTTTCACACGACCTGCCGTACCGTCAGCCTCCTGCCCGGCACGAACGACCCGTGGAAGGTCACGCCGATCGACCACGACCTGGAAGCCAAATACCGCAGCGAGCTTCCGACGTTCAAGAAGATCGCCCGGGCACTCGACGTGGTGCTGCCAGGCACCGTTCCGGTCGACCTGACGAAGCAGGCCGATGTGTACAGGGAGCTCGCTGAAGAGGCTCTCGGAGTCGCCCGCGATGCCGAGTTGGTGAAGACGAACCTCGCACCCGACGGTCCTGCTGTCGGTGCTGACCAGTTCCACCCCAACATCTGGAACGCGGCCGAACCGCTGTGGGGAACTGGCAAGTACCGGGTCGCCGTAGGCGCTGCCGCGACCTCCCTGTCGGCGCACATCGCCCAGAAGGCCGGCAGTTCCCTGACCGACCGGGCCCTGGTCGCGGAGGTCTTCTCGCCCAAGCCCGCGCCCGGGCGGCCCCGGCTGCACGTTCCGGGCGACCCCGGCACCGACAACTGGCGGTCCCGGCAGGAGGGACTGCACCTGATCGCGCAGGGAGCTTTCGCCGGCATCCGCAATCTGGCCGCCCACAGCAACGACGAATGGCCCGAACAGCACGCCCTGGAGATGCTGGGAGTCTTGTCGATCGTCGCCCGCTGGACCGACGAAACCGAGTGGCTCGCCGACGTCGCCGACGAATAGTCGGCCCTGTACGCCGGACAGGTCCTCCACCGGCTTGAGTCCTCCAGCACCCTGAGCCAGCCGCCGTCGATAAGTACGTCCTAAATACATATCGGAGATGCCGGCTGGTTCTGCCGTGCTCGTGCGGCGAGTAGTTTTTCCTGCCGTGGCCAAACACACCCGCTGGGTTCAGTACGACGTACCGCTGCTCGTCCGCGTCGACCTGCACGACGAATACCTCGACGAAGAGGTGACACAAGTCGTCCTGGCCATCCCGGACCTCGACACAGAGCCCCAGCCGCCGCTGCACGGCATCGCCCTGGCCCGTGACCACCGCGGCCAGTTCCTGGTCTACGACGGGGATCCCGGAGCCGAGATGACCCGCGTCCAGGACCCCCTCGCAGACCGCGCCATCAACGCGGCCGAGACCCGCTCGGAATGGCCGGCCCGCAACGCCTGGGAAGAAGACACCAACCCGCGCCGGGACCCCGGCCTGTACGACAGCTACCTCGAAGCCGACGACGAGGACGAGCACGACGACGAAGATCTGCCTGTGCAGACCCGTACGGCGGTGCCACGACCTTCTCAACAGGGGTACGGACAAAAGGCCTGATGACCAGGGGAGACAGCACCGGACCGTACACGCGCTCCGCGCAAGGCGACCGTCGCCCGGACCGGTACGTACCGACGAGTTCCCCTGATACACGAGCGTTCCAGTCCTCCGCTAACGCTCCGGACGTGGAACAGACGACAGAGAAGCAAAAGGGCATAAGGGAACCTGGCAACACGTGTCCTGCGAACCTCGCTTCGCTCGGCCCTCTGCGCTGCGCTCCGAGGACGTGTTGGTCGGCATAGCCGACGGTTTCCCACCGGTGGCGAGCGCGCCACCGGCCACCAGCTAGAGCCGGTCCAAGAGCTCGTCGTCGCGCCGCACCGGGTCCTGACAGCGCGCCGCCGGCCGCGTGACGATCGCCAGCAATCCACGCAACCGCCGTACCAGGTCCGCGACGTACGGATCCGCCGTCCCCGCCCTGGCTGGCTGGTACCGGCAGCGTCGTTGCATCAGATCACTTCCTCCCCTGGGAGAGGTATCGCAATGCCCTCGGCAACCGTTACATCGGGCTCGTCACGACACCCCTACTTCCTGCTCGAGCCCCAGCGCGAGGTCGCCGTACTTCGCGTCGACCGCTTTCCCGTCTGAGATCCCGGGTCAGACCGGGAGGCCGACGTGGTCGGCGAGCTCGCCGAGCTGGTCGGCGTACGCGCGGCGGCGGTGCTCGACGAGTTCGCGGATCATCTCGCGGGCGTAACCCTGGTGGCTGAGCCACTTCGGCGCCGCGTCCCGCAGATCCATCAGGGACTCGATCGCGTCGGCCTGGTTGCCGGACGCAACATGCGCGGCGGCCAGATCCAGCTTGTGCCGATTGCGGTTGTTCACCGTGGGAATCCTCGACGGGACCACCCGTGCGGCGAGCTCGAGGCCCTTGCCGTGCTCCCCGATCAGGATCGCGTTCTCGACGGATTTGAAGCCCACGGTTGTCTCGCAGAACCGCCGTACCGGCGGCGGCGACCAGACACCAACACCAGCACTGGCTGCCAGTTGCTCGCCGTCGAGCCGGGACGCGGCCATCTTGGCCTGCCGCATGTAAGTCTCGGCGTCGTCGGTGCGCGCGTCGCGGATCGCGGCCGCCGACGCGCGCATCATCAGCCATCCCCAGGTCGCGACCTGTGGTGACGCCGGGTCGGACATCTTCGGTTCGATCCGCTCGGCCGTCTGGACGGCCAGTTGCTCCACCTCACGGAACCGGCGCTGCAGCAGCAGGGTCCAGCACTGGATCCCGACCGCCCAGGCTGCGAGCAGCTCGTCGCCGGTGTCGTACGCGACCCGCATCGCCTTGTCGAGTGCGTGGTTGGCCAGGTCCAGCTGCCGGAGCTGGGTGAGGGCGTTGGCCGCATACAGGTAGGCCTGCGCGAGCGGCCGCGGTTCGGCCGGGTTCGCGCGGTGCAGGATCGAGGCCTCTTCGATGAGGACGGGCACGGCCTGGAGCACGGCGTCGTAGCGATCGTCCATGTAGAGCCGTTCGGCGTAGGCCAGCGTCTCCACCCACGGTCCCGGCTGTTCCGGCTCGAGGTCGCCGGTCAGGTCGATCCCGAGCGGTGGGGTCAGGGCACGGCGTACCGCAAGCAGCCCGTCCGGGTCGGCCTCCGGGACGACCGGGGCGCCGGCGGCCGGGATCAACAGGTCGGTGGTGGAAACTCCGAGGGCACGGGCGAGCTTTGCGAGTGTCGGCATCCGGCCTTGCCGCTTGCCGGTCTCGATCGACTTGACCGTGGCCTCGGACAGGCCAGCGCGTTCGGCCAGTTCCTCCTGCGTCAGCTTGCGGCGGTACCTGATGCGGCGTACGGCATCGCCGGTGTTCGGAGTGTGATCAGGGGTATCGTGGTTCATCCGGGGCGTACCTTTCGGAAGACTCAGCACCTTCCACGGTACGCCCCGGATTTGTGCCCGGTACTCGCCGCGTGCACGCAGCGTCTCCCCTTCGTCACCCGGATCCGAAACGTGTACGTTTCGTCCCTGTTGATCACCCGCTGCCGCCGCGAGGATCTCCGTACGGCCAGGGCGCTGGCGCCACACTCTGTGATCTCCCCTGATCGGCCTGGCGCCCTGGCCATTCCAGCCGACCAACGGGGAACCATGAACGCCGCTGCCGCACGAACACTCCTGCCACCCCCAGGCCCCGACGTACGGGTCCGGGTCTGGCTGGGAACCGAGCTCATTTCCGACTGGAGCGGCCCGGCCGACGTCGGCCGGCGCCTGGAGGCCCAGCAGCGTCAGGACTACTCGCAGCGTTGCAACGTGGTGTGCGAACCGGTCCAGCCGGGCCCGGGCACGCGGGCATGACCCAGCCCGAAGCGCCGGTCAAGACGACGTACCGAATCGGCGAGTACGAGACGTGCACAGCAACCAAGGACGGAGTCCGGTGCGTGCTCTACGCCGACCACGACCAGGCATCCGGAGCCGGTCCGGTAAAGCACATCGGCCACAACCCGGTACTCCGCATCTCGCGGGTCTGGTGGACCTGAACTGCGATCCCGTCTGACCGCGTGCGCAGCTTTTCGAACGCGGCGATCAGATTGTCTGCGAGACGCAGTGGGTCCCTCTCTACCCGTGAGCCGGCCTCAGTCATGTTGCCTCCTGCCAGCGCCGGGCGGTCATCACGTCGACCAGCTGGCTGGGGTTGAGACGTCGCAGGTACTCGTCGGTCGTGGCGGTCGATGCGTGGCCGAACTGGTCGGCGATCGCCCGCAGCGGCACGCCGGAATCACTGAGGTCAACCGCGAGCGAGTGCCGTAGCCCGTGCGGGTGGACCCGCTTGTCCAGGCCGGCCTTGACCGCCAGGCGGGCCAGGGCCGCGCGGATATAGCGGTCGCTCATCGGCTGACCGTGGTTGTTCGAGCTGTACGTGGTGAACAGACGGTGCCGGCCTCCGAGCTCGAGCGCAGTACGGCGCTCCAGCCAGTGATCGATCAGGGCGCCGGACTCCGGATCGATGCCGACCACGCGCCACTGGTCGCCCTTGCCGTGCTGGACCCGGATCTTCCCGCCGGCAGTGTCGACGTCGCGCGGCCACAGATCCAAGGCCTCGCTGACCCGCAGACCGGCACCGAACATCACGCCGACCATCGCGCGCATCCGGATCCCCGACGACGTCGTCCGCGACGCGGCCCCGACCAACTGGCGGAGCTCAGCTCGGGTCAGCGGTTCGGGCGGGAACCGCCGGCCCTTGTTCGTGGGCGGTGGTGGTGCGGGCATCGCGGCCTCCTGGTCGACGTCGTGGTCCTGGTCGACGTCGACGACCTGGTGCTCGGCGCACCCGTCGTACGGCGTCCAGTTCCGCTACTGCTGCGAAGCGGAACCGTTCTGACCGTACGACCAGCCACCGACCGAACCCGCCGCGAAAGCGGTACTAAAACTCGCGACGGCAACGGCGTGTCGCCACGCTCACAGAGAACCGTTTTGTGACACCGGACGGGGTTCACGGCGGCGGGCGATAACGGCGGAATCAGCCGCCGCTGGCGGCATGGTTCGTGTCACCGGGCCATCACGCCGTGTAGGGCCTAGGGTCGGGTGTCGTGAACGACTACATGCGCGAGGTCAGTTCCGCCGCCCGGACCTGGGCTGGCAGCTTCGACGAGGGCATCGTCGGCATGAAGATGACCGACCTGGTGGTGCGGGATCCGTACGGCGAAGAACCCGAGCTCACCCTGCCGCTGCGGGAGCTGGTCTGCAGCGAGCTGCGCTACGTGCTGCGCGCTGATGCCGCGGCGCGCGCCGGCGCCAGCCCGGCGACCCGCAACTACCACTTCGTTGAAGACGCCGACCACGACGAACCCGGCGACCCAGACACCGGCGAAGAGCTCCGGCACGCTGCGGCGCGCCTCGATCAGCTCACCAGCACCGCAGAGCTCTACGGCCGCGGGCTCTACCGCGGCTGGCCACCCGAGGCAGCAAACGCCCTGCAGGAGGCCTCCCGCGTCAGTGCGCTGCTCGCCGACCTCGTCAGCCACATAACCGAGCCGGTCACCGAGAACCTCCGCAAGGGCAGCGTCGTCGCCCTGCCCGCGGCCGGTGCCACCGACATCCCGAACCAGGCCGCGGCCGCGGCCGCCCACAGCGCGGCCGCCGAGAAGATCGCCGGCCTGCTCGAGGACGCCGGGGCGAAGCTGCATGAGCTGTCCGGGCAGATCGGGCAACTGCAACACACCACCTCTGCCTACCCGGGAGCCAGCCAGCACGACGGCCCGACGCTGGACACCGAGGCAGTCCTGGACTGGCGGATGCAGGGCTGCGCGAACCAGAGCCGGTTCCACGTTCGGGTGTTCCGGCCCGCCGGCGAACTGCCGGTCGTGGTGATGGGCCAGATGGGCGACAACCACTCCCAGTCGATCACCAACGCCGTCGAGGAAGTTGCCGCCGTCGTGGCAGAACTTCTGCTCGGCGGCGCGGCACACGACACCGTGCGGTGGGTCCAGCTGTACCCGCCCGGCAGGTTCGGCGGACCCCACTCCGAGGCCGGCCTCATCCAGGCCGTCAGGTTCGACGAACCCTACGGATCCCCACGATGGGGACACCGCACCCACGACGAACTCGAGGAACTCGCCGGCGGCGCCGTACGCAGCTGGCACTCCAGCGACTACACCATCCCCGCCATGACCCAACGAGGCATCCCGGTCCTGCACCCCGAAACCAAGCGCTACCGCCCACGCCGCAACGAACCCGAGACTGATACGAGCGCTCCCGCACCGGCCCCGCCCCCAGATCCCAACAGCGAACCACCCCGAAAGAACGGCCGCTGGTGGCGACGTCGCCGCGACCAGTAGAACCAAACGGCCAGGGCCGCGACCGATCGGTCGCGGCCCTGCTGGGTTCCCACAAGAAACGGTTTTTGTGAAACCCCGGAGCGATCGACGGCGGGCCTTGATAACGGCGGAATGAGCCAGGGGCGGGCCGATGTAGACGGCGGTGGCATCGTCGGACCTCTTGTTGCGTGGCCAGCGCCGGCGTCCGGATCCGAGCTCCCTTGACCAGGTGGCGGCGCCTGGGGGACTGTAGTGGCATCATTTGGAATCACCACCACGAAAGGTGCGCACCCATGATCACTCGCATCGCCGGCGGCGACCCCTCCTGCTCCAACGGCAACTGCCCGACCGTGTACGTCGACGACCAGGCACCTGACACGGTCATCATTCAGGGCAACAACCTGGACCCGGTGAGTACGTCGGCCATCGGTGACATCCCTGCCCACGAGGGCCTGCTCCGTGTCCCTCGAGAATTGATCATCAGTGCCTACGAACAGCTGACGAAGGCCCCGGCATGAGCCTCGTCGACGGATTCAAGAACTTCACGGTCTCGGCTTTTCGCCTGGAGACCCTGCCGGCGTACGACGTACCCGACGAGGTGGAAGAGCTGGAGGCCTTCCGCGCTGGGCGGTCACTGCCAGAACGGTCGGTGCGGACGAGCCCCTGGCTGGCCGACATGGCCGCTTCAACTGCGGCTGGCCGCGAATGGCGTCGGCTACGTCTCATCAGCGCCCAGCCAACCATGTACGAGGCGTGGGAGGTCGGCCGGTACGTCGAGTCACAGGCCTGCGGCGAGCAGGTCCGACTGATCGACCGCGCGCAGCACCCCGAGTTGGTCGCCCGCGACTTCTGGCTGTTCGATGCCGGCACTCCAACCGCGGCCGCGTACCTCATGCAGTACGACGAGCAGGGCGGCTTCCACGGCGCCGACCAGGCCGCCGCCGAACTCTTGCCTGGGCTCGTTGCGATCGCGGAGCTGTGGAACAACGCCGTGTCGCTGAACACTTACCTGACCACCTTCGACTCAGGGCGTGCGCAGCTGAGCGCCTGACCCCGTCTGGAGCCAAGTTTGACCTCTACCGAAACCCTTCCCGCCCGCCGGCAGGTTGCCGTCGAGCTTGCCCGGCTGCGACGCCAGGCCGGCATCAGCGGGCGCGCGATGGCCGATCGGCTCGGGGTCAGTCAGCCCACCATCAGTCGAGCCGAGTCCGGCGCGCGTCTGCTGTCTCTGCCGTTGACGCGCGTCTGGCTCGACACTGTCCACGCGGACGCCGCAACCCGCGAGACCGTCCTCGCCCTGGCTGAGGCCAGCCACTCGGAGACGGTGGCCTACCGCCTCCAGTTGCGCGACCAAACCCATCTGCAAAGCCACGTCACCAACATCGAGGCCGATACCCGGGTACTGCGAGCCGTTGATCCCATCACCATCCACGGCCTACTTCAGACACCGCAGTACGCCAGGGCGATCATGGAATTGGCCGATTCCGAGCACATGTTCGACCACGACGCTGCACTCGCCGCACGACTCGAACGTCAGAAAGCCCTCGCCGACACCACACGAGAGTTCTCCTTCGTCATGCTCGAGCAGGTCCTGCACGCACCGTTCGTCACCCGCGCGCAGTTGGAGCACCTCGCCGAACTCGCCACACGCGGCGACTGGCTCACGATCGGAATCGTGCCCCAGAACACACCGTGGCCGGCGATCCCCTGGAGCGGCTACAACCTTTACGAGCTCAGCGACGGCAGCCAGGTCGTCACGGCTGAACTGACCCATGGCGAAGCAACCGTCACTGGTGAGGACGACCTGAAGCTCTACGGCGATCTGCACAGCCGCTGGCTCGCTCAGTCGATCACCGGCGAGCAGGCAGCCAGGTTGTGCCGCGGTCTTGCTGCAGAATCCGAATGACCGAGTGTCCCGGTATGACAGCAGAATCGCTGGCCCACGAATGGCGGATCGCAACTAGCTACCTCGAACCCTCGAGGTAGCCACTACGGTCTACCGAGTGGGGGCGATCTCCGGGGATCCTCAAACCCCTGGGGCTCTGTCGGCGCCGGAGGTGGCAGCCGCCAAGACTCTTACCTGGCGTAGCCGCTGCTGTATCGCGGCGGCGCACTGGCACGCTGGATCGTCACAGAGCAGAGCTGATGGCGAGGCCTCGATCAGATGACGCGTCACAGCCAGCACGTCCGCGACCGAAACGAGGGAGGCAGTGCACGCGCCGATCGAGACTCGTCGGGTGGAGGAACGCAGGTGTGGCTCGATGTCGTCGAAGCGATGACTGGCGCCAGGAATGTTGGGGAGTTCCATCCACACGCCTGGTGCGGCCTTTGCGTACCGGTAGAAGCGAGCGCGACCGAGCAGTTGCTCGCCGAGGTGGATGGTCGTGTTCGTGGTGTGGGAGACGCCAAGCAGGAGCACCTGTCCGCCGAGCTCCGTCAGTGCCTCGATGGGACCTAGAGGCCAGTCGAGGCGCTGCTGCGCGATGAGGTCGTCGGCACCGGCGCCGGCTGCGATGTAGGAGAACCACGGATGCCAGCTTCGGACGTGTTGCCGGGTGCGGCGCAAGGTCTCAGGGATCACCCCGAGGTTTCGGTTGATCGGCAGGTCCCGGTGGAAGTCGGCGGCCTCCGCTAAGGCGGCATCGAAGCTCGCCCAGTCGGACACGTTGGGGGATGCGTTGTTCTCCCGCACGAGATCTGGCGGCGCCGGCACACGAGTCGCATGGGAGGTTGCGCCTGGGAGAAGAAGGGTCCCGCAAGTGGCCAGCAAGGCATCGACAACGGCGTCCGCGCCACCGTCGACGTGGCCGAACGAGCTGAGCGACGAGTGCACGATCACGGCCGAAGATCGTGTCAGGCCCAGCTGTTCCAGCCCTGCCCTGATGTCGTGAGTGGTGACGGTAGCTGGGTGCATCACACCGCCAAGCGGGTCTGCTCGAAGCCGTCGGGCACCCAGTAGGCCAAGGTGGCGTCGTCGTGTCGCTTCGTCCGGGGATAGCGGGCGCCATCGGGGTCGGATACCTCGATCTCCCGTACGTGGCTGATGAGCCCTGCCGGTCCCAGTTTGTCGAGCAGATCCATGTACTCCGACCATGGGTAGATCGCCATCTGATCGGCTGGACGGGTCGCACCGTCGGAAAAGATTGCAAGACGGCGAAGGGCGTCTCGGGGATAGGCGTTGACCACTGCGTGGTGGGCCGCTTCAGGATCAGCAGCAGCTACCCACCAGCCGTCCTCCCGATTCCGCGTCTGTGTCTGACGAGCCACCAGTTGGGTCAGAGCTTCGCGGTGTTCGGAGGTGTTGAACAACATTCCGGCGACTGCTTCGGGCTCGGTGCCGGAGATCTCTTCGATTCGTAGGTCGCACGTGATCTGTGGGCCGTCAGCTGTCTCCACCAGCACAGTCACATCGGAGAGGGCTAGCGTCTCGACGCGGTCCGCGCCAATTCGCACGATCCCGATCGCCGCGCACGGCGTACCCGGGTCAGACAGGTCGCAGGTATCTGAGTGGGAGGCAGCGACCGCGGCGAGAGCGTCGTGCAGGCCATCGGCCAATGGCCGATCAGACTGTCCGACCAGAGCAGTAAAGGTGCGCGCCGCCAGTTGCTGGGCGTACCACGCGACGCCGTGAGAACAGCCACCCATGGGAACACCGGCGCCGTCTACGACGACGGCGAGGTCAGAGGAGACCATCACAACGTCTTCGTTCGGTCGGCCAGGAGCTGCGTCTGTGGCAAGGGAAAACAACCTAGCTACCGCCAATCTGTGAGTCGACCGATGCGAGCATGGCACAGAACTGCTCGACCTCCGGATTGTGTGACCAACGAGCGAGTTCGGAGGGCAAGGTGTTGCGCAAGGTCGTGAGGGTGCGATCAGAGCCGGTCGCGACGGCGATCCCGTAGGCCTCTTTGGCAGCTGCGACGGCGGCCTCGGGCTCCTCCGCGAGAGTGTGCGCCCTGGCGAGAGAACTCAGGTACTGCCCTCGATCGCGATGGAAGTTTGTCGGTAGGTTGTTGATGACGTCGGTGAAGGCGTTGACAGCAGCGCTTCCGCGACCGAGTTCTAGGGCACATTTGGCGGTGGCGATCTTGGTGTACAGGCCTAGCTCGCAGTAGCGGTCAGCCGTAGGGTCGCCGTCGATGATCTCGCCGTTGTACCTCTCGAGCAGACCCGCAGCCGTATCTAGCGCACGGTCCGCTCCGCTTCCATCTCCGGTGATGGCATGACCGTGCGCTTCGGTGACAGCGGCGATGATCCTTACGCGGCCTGTCTCAGCGGAGTCGAAACGTTGCGCCCGTTGGGCGTACAGGACGGCCTGCCCTCCCTCCCCGGCCGTGAGCGCTGCAGCAGCTCGTCGCATCATGACGAAGGAGGTCATCCGATCGTCTCCGCCACCTTCGGCCCACTCCAGCGCGCGCGACGCCCAGAATGCCGCCCCACTGAGGTCACCGGCGTCGTGGTGCAGCCAACCGGTGAACTCGGCATACCCAGCGCCAATTCGAAGCAGCCTTTCGAGTACGGACCCGCGTGCCCCCCGCTGCATCTCCTCAATGCTGCTGACGTACGAGTTCATCAGCGGCATAAGTACGCGTGGACCGAGCAGGTTGTCAGCGGTGTACTGGCTGCGAAGGTTCTGTTCGAGCCAGTCGAGGCTCTCGCTCGTAGGAGACGCAACTCTTCCGAGGGCGATCTTTGCTGGGATGACCATCTTCAGAGCCGAGGTGGCCTCCGTTGCGAAGACGACCGGGGCCGCCGACTGCGGTCGCTCGTCCTCCTGAAGTATCTCCGTGAAGCGAGCCTGTACATGCAGGCCGGCCTCCTCAAGTAGAAGATCGAGGTCTCGCTGGCTAGCCAGAGTCAGCGTTTTGTCGAGCAGCTCCTTCTCCCACTTGGCAACCGTGCGTTCGGCGCACCCAAGCCGACCGGCGAACTCATCGCCGCTCAGCCTCAGGGCCTTGCGAAGGGCGCGGGCCTTGGAGCCTGTCCACCTACCGACTGTCACCATCAGTTACCCCAGAATCCTGAAAGTTGCACCCAGTGTGACAACCGGAGGGTTCAGTGCAGGTTGAGTGCAGGTTCGGTTCATGGTGCGGCAGCTCCCGTGCTGGTTGCCTAGAGCCATGACCATCTGCGTCGAGTGCATCAAGCTGCTGCCCAGCAGCTCACTGTCGCGCACCTCGTCGCGGACGGCCTGCCTGCCAGTTCTGAATCGTCGTCGGTTTCCAAGCCGGTGCCCGGCCGAACAGCCGATCGGGCTCGGGAGCCTGCCCCCGATGGACGTACGCGTACCACGTAGCGCTGGTGACGGGACAGCCAACCGACTCCAGGTAGCGCAGGACATCGGCGACGGCCCACCAGTCAGTCGGCAGGGTTCCGGTCGTGGCCATCGGGTCAGACCCCTCGTTCGTCGGATTCATCGAATACAAGCCTAACTAGATTCAGGCTCAGGTGGGGCCTTCTTGGTAGAGCACCCCTTGACCTGGCGATACCGAAGTATGTAGACTGATACCGATCTATTCCGAACACTCGCTGAGAGTGACAAGAAAGGAACTGTCATGGAAATCCCGATGGTGATCATCCTGGGCGCTGCGGTGCTGTACTCCGCTGCGCACCGTGGTTCGGACTGGCCGGGCATCGTGCTGGGCGTCGCGCTCGGCGTTGTCGGCTACAACACGTTCATCGGCGACTTCGTCCACGGCACGATCAGCATGATCGCGGGGCTGTTTCACTGATGCGTGAGTCGCTGAGGGAGACCATGCGGATGGTTGCCGGCGTCTGCGTCTTCTACACGCTGCTGCACCTCGGCGTCATCAGCTATCTGGTCGGGCTGCTCCCGTCGCAGCTGTGGTCGTGGGCGTTCTGATGACGACCCCCACGGCCACGACCGAGCTGGAGCGCCAGCTGCGCAACGCGCGGCTGGAGCTCGCTCTGACCCGGCAGTCGTACGGCGATCTGCTGGCCGCTGCCTATGCCTCTGTGGCCGCCGCTGAGACCGGCGACCCCGAGGCCCTTCTGCAGCTCCGCGACGAGCTGAGCTGCCACTACTTCCTCCCGGCACCGCCTGCCACTGCACAGCAGACGGCGCCTCTCGCCTACGGGCCGGCACTGGTTCCGGCCTTTCACCAGACCGGGAGGTCTGCGGCATGAACACGATCAACAAGACGGTGGACACCACCACCAACACCACCCTGAACGGCACCACGCCCGCGCGGACGAAGAGCATCATGTCGGTGGAGCGGCCGTACGTGCGGTCGTCGATGCGGTCGCTGGAGCGACTGCACTCCTGGACCAAGTGGACCGCGGTGTCCACGAGCGGCCTAGCCGGCTCCGTGTGGATGGCCGGCGACCGCGCGCCCGGATCGCTGGCGCTGGCGGCCGCGTTCGGCGGCGCGCTCGGCTCACTTCTGATCGGCGTGGGCCCGGTGTCATGGCTGGCCGATGACGCGGCCGACGGACACCGCCCGCAGGACCGCTACCTGGCCCCGGTGATCGCGATGTACCTGGCCACGCTGGGCGTTGCGCTCTGGTCCGGGATGTGGATTCACCTGGCCCTGCTGGCCCTGGGCGCGGGTGTGGTTGCGCGTCTGCACATGGTGCTGCTGCGCGCGGCGCGCGTTCAGACCGGGCGGCCGGGGGTGGAGTGGTGATCGCCCCGGTCGGCTACCCGCAGCTGGTCAAGGGCCGGACCTGGCTGGTTGTGCTCGGCAACGCGAACTACCGCTGCCAGTGCACCGGCGAGTGCGGCCAGACCCACACCAGCACCGGCAGCACCACCACGAGCATCAGCGGCCGTTGCGTCCACGAAGCCCCCGGTCGCCAGCTGGTCGCGGCGCCGGCCGATCCGGCCGCGACCACGGTCACGGCCTCCCGGGCCCACATCGACGAGTTGCACGCCTGGTGCCCGTCCTGCCTGGACGGCGCGATCCGCAAGACCCTGGCCGCGGGGCGTCAGCTCGTTGAGCTGGGGGTGGCGTGATGACCAGCATCCCTTCCGGCAACCAGTGCGAGGTTGAGGTCGGTCTCGAGATCTTCATGGAGCTGGAGCGTGAGATCCGCGCGGTCGGTGGTACGGCGTGCAAGCGGTGGATGAGGGAGTACACCTCGCCGGTGCTTGCCGATGCCCGCGGAATCACCTTGGCCGCTGAGCTGATCGAGGCCTGCTCCTGGTGCCCGATCGTCGGCTCGTGCGCCCTGTTGGCGGACCAGCTGCCCGAGTCGCAGCGCGGCGGCATGGTGATCGGCGGCCAGTTGTTCAACAAGGCCGGCGAGCGCGTGATGATCGGCGCCGCGGCCGCGGCGATCGTCGGCGTCCAGCCGGACGAGAAGCCGGACAACGAGACTCCGGACGAGCAGCTGCACGAGGCACTCGCCGACGACGGTGCCGGTGTTGTGGAGGTTGCGGCGTGAGCGCGCCGGCGAAGTGCCCGGCGTGCGGGTGGTTCCCGCGGTTCCGGCGGCTGCAGGCTGCCCGGACCGCGGCGCGCCGGCACCGCTGTGTCCCGAAGCCGGTCCGGGCGCGTGGCTGCCGGGCTGCGGACCTGCGGGAGGAAGCGTGAGCAGCCAGACCTCGCGGGCTGTGGAGCAGCTCGTCGACGAGCGTTTCGGTGCCGCGTTCGCGTGGGGCCGGCCGGACGAGGCGAAGCCGGTTGACCAGGCCGCCATGAACGCGGCGGCGGCCCAGTTGGCCGCTGAGCTCGCGCAGTTCGACCACTACCGCAACCAGTACACCGCCGATGGGCTGACCGACCGCCGCAACAACTGCTCCCAGAGGGAGGGCTGACAGATATGGCAACTGTTCGATCGATCGACCTGTGGGAGGGCAGCGAGCATGAGTGCTGGCCCGGCCGCCTGGTCGACGGGACCCCGGTGTTCGGGTTCCGGCTTGCCCCGCCGGGGCTGGCGACACGGCGTCAGCTGCGCGCCAAGGGCTTGTGCCCGGGGCGGCGGGAGCCGTTCGCGCGGCTGGTGTGGAAGCGCGGCCGCCGCTTTGCGTGGCTGTACGTGGCCGCGCACGCCAAGCCGTCCCGCGTCCCGACGCCGGCGCAGGTTTCGGCCTGGGACAAGGCGATGACGGCCCGGCGTACCTGCGCGGCCGGGCACGTCGCCGAGCACTGTGTACGGCTGTCGGACCGGCTCTGCGGTGACCACGCCGTGATCGCCGACGGCCTGGTTAGTGGATTGGTGGTGGCGGCGTGAACGGGCCGGATCACTACCGCGAGGCGGAGCGGCTGCTGGTGCTGGCGGCGACCCCGGCTGCGAAGGAGATCGGGTTGGCCGATGCCCGGCTGTTGCGGGCGCTGGCCGACGCGGATCGTCGCGGTTCGGCGCTGCCGTATCTGGCGCATGCGCTGGGTCAGCCGCTGTCCGCGACCGAGCACCGGCTGCACCAGCTGCTGGAGCAGGGCCTGGTGCAGCAGCTCGACACCGGCGACTGGGCCGCGACCAGCCCGGGGCTGTCTACGTGGGGTCCTGAGTCCCCCACGTCGACGCACCTGCTGGTCGCGGCCGCCGGTGTCCACGCCGGCCTGGCCGTTGCCGCGGCGACGGTCGCCGGGCTGATCGACAAGCGCAATGGGGCCAGCGAGGACGCCGAAGCGCTGCTGTGGGAAAAGGCGGTGAGCTGACATGGCGACCCGCAAGAACAGCAGGCGACGTAGCCGTACGTCGCGGACGTCGAAGTACGCCTCGAAGCTGGCGGGCTGGGCCGGCCGGCAGAGCAAGCGCGCCGCCCGGTGGGGCTGGAAGACCACCTGGAGCTCCACCAAGCGCGCCGGGAAGTGGACCGGGCGACGGGTGATCGCCCCGGCGGCGAAGAAGGCCGCTCGGGTCGCGGGCCGCCGCGGCCGCGCGATCGGCATGGGAGTGGTCGAGGCGATCGAACGTCGGCGCCTGACCGGGTCGGCCCGATCGGCCACCTACACGTGCGGTGAGTGCCCCGGCACGAAGTTCACCGCCGACCAGTACCGCGAGCACCTCAAGGGCCACGGCAAGACCTACGCGATCCCGGCCCGGCTGAAGAACGGGGCCGCCGCCGCCGAGCTCACCGGCAAACCCAACACCCAACCTGGTGCCAAGCCCGCCCCGGCTACCGGGCCGGCCAGCAAACCGGCCCCGGTAGCGAAGCCGGTACCGACGCCGGTGTCGAGCTGGGCGACCCCCGACAGCGGCACCTCCCCGGCACCGGCGCCGGTCACGGTGCTGGGACCAGTGCCACTGACGCCGTTGTTCGGGCGGGAGCCGTCTCGTCCGCACGTGAAAACCGCCGCGGACGCGGCGATGACCACCCTCACCAACCAGTGGAAGAACTCGAACAGGAGTACCCCCGCAATGTCCAACCTGCAGCAGCTTGTCCGCGCCGCGGACGCCCTGGCCGACGAGACACCGGCCACCGCCGAAGAGCTCGACGACATGCTCGGTGCGCTCGCGCTCACCTGGACCAAGGTCGCCGACGCCATCACCAACTACGCCGAGATGCTCGACAGCGACATCCGGATCGACCCGCGAGTCACCCGCCCGATCTACGACGGCGCGGACGACGTCGCCGGCCTGGGCCGGTTGTTCCGCGACTCCCGCACCGCGTTCCGCAAGGTCTACGAGGCGGAGTTCGACGCGATGGACTCAGGCGCCCGCAAGGTCGCCGTCGACGGCTTCTGGGAAGCCGGCGCCGCCTAACCCCACCCCACTACTAGCCCAACCATTTCCGCCCCCTTAGCGGGCGGGCGGGGCAGTCCCTCCCCCTCCCTCAATGGCTGCCCCGCCCGCCCTTCCACCCCCACCGAACCCCAGCCGCAAACCCCAGAGCCTGGCTCGCTGGACGAGCTGAACGGAGAAACCCGAGATGGCACGCAAATCCCGCAATCAGTCGGCCAGCAAGGCGCGCAGGGCCGCGAACCTGAAGGCCCGGCAGACCCGGCTCGAGCGGCGTAACCAGCGCCGTTCCACCGGCCTGTTTCCCGCAGCCCGTCGCGGTGGCAAGGCGACTTCCAGCGACCGCGGTGCCGCCGATCAGGGCGGTGTTTCGCTGGGCCAGCTGCGGGCGACTCTGCACCGTTACCGCTGGCAGATGGCCCCCCTGTACGGCGGGGCGGCGACCTTCGCCGCCGGCGCGGCCGCACACGAGTACGTGCCGGCGCTGATCGTCGCCGGTGCCGCGGCCGCCGGCAACGCCGGGGCGTGGTGGTGGGCCAAGCAGGCCTTCCCGCGGCTGAGCGAACGCATCTACACCTCCACCGTCGCGGCCGCCGCGGGCAGTTGGCTGGTCGCGGCCGCCGCGGCCGGGGCCACCACCGCGCCGCTGCCCGGCCTACTCGGAGTCGCCACTCTCGGGGCGGGGATCCCGTGGTGGTACCACCGCCGGATCCGCGACCACATCATCGCCGACCGGACCCAGGAGGCCTGGCCGAAGATCGCCGAACTGGTCGACCTGTCCGGCACCAAGCTGCGTCAGTACCGCGGCCAGGGCGCGAACTGGGAGGCCAAGCTGCAGCTGGTGCCCGGCCGGCACACCATCGACGACGTCAAGAAGGCCGTCGCCCGGATCGAAACCGCGCTCCAGGTCCGCCCCGGCGCGCTGCGGATCCGCGAGGACAAGGACCGCGCCGACTGGGTGAACCTGGCCGTCGTGGCCGACGACCCGTTCAAGAAGGGCCTCGTGATCCCGCACCCGGCCACCGTCGACCCCGCCGCATGGGTCGCGTGCTCGCGGTCGGTGTACGACGAGGCGCCGTTCGGCGTCGACGAGACCGGCAAGGAGATCACCACCGTCCTGATCGACAAGGACGGCGCCCGCCACGGACTGTTCGCCGGCGCCAACGGCTCCGGAAAGTCCGCAGGCATGGTCGCCGAGATGACCCACGAGCTGGCCAGCAAGGACTCGATCAGCATCGTCATCGACCTCGGCAAGTTCGCCCAGCCCTACCAGCCGCTCGCCAACTGCCTGTACCTGCCGCCGATCACCGCCGTCGAACCGGCGCGGATGGTGCTGCGCGCCCTCGTCGAGGCCATCAAGGACCGCGCCTCCCGGCCGCGGAAGACGCCCAGCTTCAAGTGCACCCCCGCCGAGCCGATGATCAGCCTGACCATCGACGAGGGCTACGACCTGGCCGGTGACGAGGAGTGCGCCGACCTGGTGCTGCAGATCGGGCAGAAGGGCCGCTCCGAAGGGGTACGGCTGCGGTACGGCACCCAGCGCGCCGACGTCGACAGCCTCGGATCCGGCAAGCTCGACGGCCAGTTCAAGACCCGCATCGGGTTCCGCATGGGCCGCAAGGGCGACGTCCGCTACATCTTCCCCGAAGACTGGCGCGACCTGAACACCAGCCTGTTCGACATCGCCGGCCTCGCCTACCTGAAGGACTTCGCCCGCATCGAAGACCCGCGCCCTACGCGCGCCTACGGAATGTTCGACCCCGACGTCGTCCAGCCCGTCGCCGATCGGCTCGCCCTCAAACGCCCCGCCCCCGAGCAGCGCGTGGCCGCGATCTTCACCCGCTACGGCTTCGCCCCCGTCCCGCGCGACGCCGACGGCCACCTCACCACCAGCACCGTGGCGACCGTGGCAACAGCCACCGACGTCGAGCACACCGCGACGACCGCCGCGAGTGCGGTCCAGGACGTCGTCCACGCGCCCACGACCAGGACCGCCGGCCAGAGCCCGGAGAGCCTGGAAAGCAAGGAAGGTACCCACGAAATGGTGGACATGGGCAACAACCGCCCCAACGCGGCCATCGTGCAGGCCGGCCCGGCCGCGACGACTGGCCGGGCGTCGCTGGTGGAGCCGAAGAACAGCGAGGGCGTGTCCGCGACCCGGCAGCGCATCGCCGCCCAGGCCGAACAGATGGCCGCCGAGTTCGCCGCGGACAAGCCGCTGCCGGCGATCAGCCTTGCCGAGCTCGCCGTCGACCAGGACCCGTCGCGGATGGCCGCGCTGCTCGACGAACCCACTAGGCAGATCCTCGCCGAGCTGCAGCAGCGCGACCCGGCCAAGGACGCCGTCGACGGACGGATCCTCGCGATCGTCCGGCTCGGCGGCGAGTCCGGCGTACGGATGCGCCAGATCGTCCCCCACTTCGATCAGGACCGGAAGACCATCACCCGCCGCATCAACGACCTGATTGGCATTGGCCTCATCGAGCGGCCCTCCAAGGGCCTCTACATCGCTCCCCAGCCCGACAAGCAGACCGCGGGCATCGGCAGCCCGGCGTGACCGAGGCCCCCATCGGTTCCAGTTCCGCTGATTCCGCTGGCATCGGCGCACCCCATCACTCACTCCCACCACATCGCACCAACGGACTGTCAGGAGAACTGCGCACCATGAACCTGTTCGACCCCACCACCACGGGCACGAAGACCCTGCCGGCCGACGCCGCCGACGTCGACGGCGTTGGCGAGGATCCGCAGCGGTCTGTCGGCGACAAGCCGGACTGGCCGTCCTGGGCGACCACGGCGCTCGAGCGGCTCAACGCCGGCGGCCGTCGGATCCAGCGGTTCGTCGAAGCCGACCCCGAGGGCGCGTTCCGGCTCTTCGCCGCGGCCATCGGCGCGATCACCGTCGGCGCGCTGATCATTCTGGTCGCCGGGCAGTTCCTGCGCTGGGCGATCGAGGGCGACCCGGCCGGTGACCTCGCAAGCGTCGTCCGTACGGGCCTGCCCGAGGCGCTGTCCACGGGCCAGATCGCGGCCGATGCGCTGATGCACTGGCTGACCATCCACACCACCGGCCTACCGATCACCGCCACCACCGCAGCCTGGATCTGGGGCGGCACCGGGGCGGTGATCTGGATCGTTGCCAGCTTCCACCACGTCGGCGCGAAGTTCCTGTGGCCGGCCTACGGCGCCGCTACCGCCGCCATGGCCTGGTTCGGTACCACCACCGCCACTCACCGGCCCGTCACCGCCGGCCTGGTCGGCATCGCCTGGACCGTGCTGGCTCTGTTCGTCCTCGTACGCCGTCCGCGCCGTCGTCGGATCATCATCCGCCGCCCCGCCGAATCCTGACCACCTTGCGAAGCCCCCAGCCACTACCTCCCCTGCAACCGGATCCCCTGCGACACGGAAGGCAACAGCCCATGAACCCACCACCCGCCAAGCCCGAACGCACGATCTGGGTCATCAGAGACACCAGGACCGGCAAGACCGTCGGTGCCAACCACTACCTCACCGAGGACGCCGCCAAAACCGCCCGCAGACGCAAGTACCTGAGCAGCCGCTTCAAAGTCGAGGAGATCACCGTCCGATGAACACCACCAGCCACACGACCGAGACCACCACCCCCGCCACCAACCCGGCGACTGAGCAGATCATCGACCGGATCATGCGCGAGCACGCCGCCACCACCGATCCGCAGCGGCGCGCCGACCTGATCTTCGCGGCCCTCGGGTACCGCCTGGGCCACGCCGCGCAGATCGCGCTCGCCCCGACCGACGACGACGGCTTCGAAGTCGAAGCCACGCTCACCGCGGCCGGCAAGGTGCTCGAGTACCGGCCCGTCGACGACTGCCTGGCCACCCACCTGCAGATCCCCGAAACCGACCCCGACAGCTACGGCGAGGACGACGAACCCGAGTGGACCCTGCCCGAGTTCTTCCACCCCCTCTGGCTCCCCAGCCCAGACCGGGTCGCCGCCGGACTGGCCAGCATAGGCAACGTCCTGACCTTCCGGGCCGCCACCGCCGACCTGCGCGCTCTCTGGGCCGCTTGATGAGCATTCACACCCACACCTGCGTAGCGGTCCACTGCGACCGCTGCGCAGACACCTGGTGGCACGCCGGCGGCGAGTTCGTCGGCGTGCCGCACTACCCCACCGAAGCCGAGGCCTTCGCCGAACTGAAGGGCGAGCTGGGGTGGCGGATTGAGCCCGGCAAGCAGCTGTGCCCGGACTGCGCGAAGGACGAGGACTGCGAGCGCAACGGACACCTCATGAGCTCGTGGCGAACCTGCTGGTGCCGCTGCAACACCGACCGGACCGAGCCGACCTGCGGGCACCTATGGCGCCAGTGCGCCCACTGTGACGGCGCCTTCGAGAAGGTCACTGTCACCGAGACCGGTGTCCAGGACGGTGTCACTGCGTGAAAAACCTCCGTGACACACGGCGCGCCTCCTCTGGTTCTTTTTTGGGAAACGAAAAGGTGTCGCTATGCAGAAACGGACTGGCCGTGGTCGTGGCCGCCCCCCGAAGGGGGAGCGCGGACCGAGCATCGGTCTCAAGCTGCCGATCGACCACGGGCCGGTCTACGAGGCCTGCGCACAGGAACTGGGCATCCCAGTCGGTGACTTCATCGCCATGTGCATGGCTCAGATCTTCGCGAACGGCGCCACCAGCGACGCTGAGCGCCAGCACTTTGCGATCCCGGACTACATCACGTCCCAGATCGCAGCGAAGCGCAAACGCGATGCCCAGGCCGCTCTCCCCGACCAGAGGGAGGCGACGCAGGCAGCCTGATGCCGCCCGACAACTCCATATAACGCACGAGGCCCGTCACTAGGACGGGCCTCCGAAAGCCAACCTTCACGCCTAAAGCCTGCCAGCCACCGCGTGAGGGCTAACCAACGACACCCCTGAAAGGGGCCTCTCGCTGTGTCCACGGTACGACGTACCACCCCCAATTCCGCAAGTCCTACCGCGCGACGCGCCGCGAAACTGCCTCACCATCGCCATGCACGTGACGATCTGCACACCGTTTTGGCGATCACTGGGGCCGCGCAGCTGCACAAGCACTTCGTGGCCGGGCGGGCCGATATCCGGGTTGCTGGCCATCAGGTCCGTGAGAAGGGCCACGCGGCGTTCTACCGGTTCCGCGGCAACCGTTCCGAGATCATCCGTGAGGTCCGCGAGGGTCTGTACGCGAAGCTGCCGGTCTGGGCGCACCGCGATCAGTGGCTGCTGGCGGTCGAGCTCGCGGTGGCCTCGTTCCCGGAGGTGATCCATGGCGTGGTCGGCAAGCGGATGCTGGCGAAGTTTGTTGTCATGGTCGCGTCGGTCGCCGATGACGCGACCGGCCGGCGGTGCCGGTACGTGTATGCCGAGCTGGCCCGGGCCCTGGGAGTGCACGTCGAGACGGTGCGCCAGTGCTGGCGGGCGCTGGAGCGGTTCGGCCTGGCCGTCCAGGTCGAGCGGTCCCTGGCGTTCTCGTACCAGTACCGCATGCAGCTGTGGCGCCAGGGCATCCAGCAGCGTGGTCACACCCCGGAGTACGCCCTGGTCGTGCCGGCGGCCTACGCCCAGGCCATGGTCACCGGCGAACACCCCGGCGTCCTGCTCGCCCAGGACCCCGCGTACGCAGACCCCAGCGACTCCCCCGCTACGTCCCCCGCCGCCGGCCCCGGCCAGGCCAGCCAGACCCAGCCCGAGCTGATGCCGTGGCAGAAGCTCCATGCAGCCCTCTCCCAGCTCCGCAGCACCGTGCCCCGCCCCTCGTCCGCCGCACCGGCCCACCAGCCCTCAGAGCCGCTGCAGGAGCCCACTGAGCCCGTCCCAACCGCGACCCCCGACAGCACTGTCCACAGCCCCGCGCGACCGGCCAACCGGCCTGTGGATAACTGCCGCCGCGACCCTTTCGGAAAGCTGCGAAATGTCGACATTCTGGGACTCCCACGTAGTGGTACCCAAAAGCCTTTCAGTACCTGTTTGTCCCTGGTGAGCTCAGTTCCTCACGAGGTGAAGTCGAGCGCTGCGCGCGCTGACCACCGAGGTGGTCGCTCCGGAACCGGTCGTTCGGGGGGACCCGGCAAGCCGAAGGGCACTGGGAAGCGCGAGAAGCGCTGTGACAGCTGGTTCGGGGTGCATCGCGACATCGCGGTCGTCCTGACCGCTCCCACGAGCCGTGTGCTGTGGCTGCGTGGCGTGAAGCCGGGGTTCGTGCAGACCCACCTGAAGCGGTTCACCGTGCCCGGCCTGCCCCGGGTCTGGCGGCCCGACGACTTTGTCACCGCGTTCGATCTGATCAACAAGCGGCAAGGCCGCTACTCCCCCGGCTCGAACCGGGCCAGCATGACCCGCGAAGACCGCAACGCGGCCGCGGCAGCTGATGCCGGCGCGATCGGCAGCCCGATCGCGATCCTGCAGTGGTACCTCGACCAGCTCGACCCGGTCAACGACCACCCCCGGTTCCACCCCGACGGCGAGGACCACAAGGCCCGCTGGATCGGACGCCGCGAAGCCGTCGCCGCCGAAAACGCCGAGATCGCCGCCACCGGCCGGGCCCTCGACGCCCCGGACCGCGCCGCCACCACCGCCGCCTGGGCCGCCGAAGCCCGCCGCCAAGCCGGACTCCCCGCCCAAACCTCGCCCCGAAACCGTCACCTGAAACTGATCGTCACCAACCGCAAAGATGGTCACGGAGAGTGATCGGGAGGAGGGCTGGTTTGGGACATGGGACGCCCCGTCCTCGTACGCGCCTGCGCGCGTTAGAGAGCCAATTTCCGCGCCCCATGTCCCATGTCCCATCACGCGCCCCATGTCACGCACAGCTACACCCAACGCCTGGCCTGCACACCCGGACGAGCGGACCCACGCACTCGCGCTCACGGACGCAACCCGCAGCACAGGCAGAGGCGTGCGAGCCGCCGTCGGCGCCTGGGCGTGAGACGGTCTGACGGGTTGCCGTCAGACCGTCATGCCGTCGTATCGCGGGCGATCTCTTCGCCGACCTGGCGGCGTAGATCAGCATCTTCGGCCGCGAGGTACACCAGTGCCCGGACGAATGCCGCCTTCTCGACGCGGTGGCCGGTCTCACGGCGCAGCATCATCGCCAGCTCGTCCCACATGATCGCGTCGGACTCACTCAGCAGCAGAGTGAACTTGCTGCGGCCCGGATTGGCCGGCGCCTTCGGCTCGGGCGGCAATGCCGCCGGTTCAGGCGGCGGCAGGTCGGCAGACTGGCTGCCGGGATCGGCGGCCGGCCGCCCGCCGGCGACGCGGGTCATTGCTTCTTTTGCCGCGCTGGCACGGCGAGGTGGCGGGGTCATCGCTCGATCTCCGCTTCGACGGCCTGCAGTTCCTTCAGAATCTTGCCGTACTCCAGTGCGTCGTCCGGAACGGTCCCCCAGGAGAGCAGGTACGACTCCCAGAGGTGGGTTTGAGCGTCGAACACGGGGAGGTCGAGGTCATTAACGAGCATTTCGCGGGCTTCCACCGCGGTTTTCGTGCCGCTGCGGACCTTGCACAGCAAGACCCGGGCGTAGACGGCAGAAATGGCATCGACTTCGGCGGCAAGGTCGAAGGTTGCCGCCAGGCGGCGCAACTCCATCGGCGACGGGGTGACCGGCACGATCAGGTGGTCGGTGACCAGGAGCGCTTGCCGCATGATCACGTCGTGCTGCGGAGCAGTGTCGATCACGATGTGCGCGTAGTCGGCGGCAACATCCTTCACCCGGCGGGCAAGGTCCCTGGTCGACCAGGGAATCACGGTCACCGACGTGGGCCAATCGGCCGTGTTCGTACTCCAATCGAGCGCGGAACCCTGCGGATCCGCGTCGACGAGCAGGGTTCTGCCCTGCGCACCGAGTGCCGTTGCCAGGTAGACGGCAGAGGTCGTCTTTGCCGTGCCACCCTTCAGGTTGCCAATCGTGATCTTCATCGCTTGCCGCGCTTCCGTTGTGCCATCATACGTGCCACCATGACGGCATGCCGTCAGCGCGTCAATACGGCACAACGGCAAGACGGCAAAAAGACGGCCGCCGCAGACTGCACATCTGCGACGGCCACGCCCCCATCCGACCCTGAGACGAGCAAATGGAGACACCTCAATCATGACTGATATCGCCATCGAGCGAGACCAGGACCGCGCAGACGAAGACACAACCCCCTCGATCGACGAGGGAAACGCGATCGTCCGCGAGCTGCTTGCCGCCGGCGAACAGCTCTCCCGGCGCGAGCTCGTGAACCGGTACGGCCGGTCCGAACGCTGGTGGGGCTACCGCAAGGAAGCCGTCGACCGCGACGCGGCAAACGAGAAACTTGCCGTCACGACGGCAGACCGTCACGGCGGCATGCCGACGGAAAGCCCGGACCCGGAACCGAGCGTGGCGAGTGATGCCGTGGCAAGCCTGCCGACCCCGGACGGCAAGGACGACGGCGCCGCGGCAAGCGACTCCCTTGCCGCGGCAAGCCGAAAGCGTGCCGTCACGACGGCAGACCGTCACGACGGCACTGAGGCGGCAAGGACCTCCGCGCTGCGGCAAACCGGATCCGGTGCCGCGGCTGCCTCGGCGCCGACCACGGCGATTCCGGTCCGGTGGCCGGACCTGATCGAGCGGCAGTCCTATTCGGAGGCGACCAACATGCCCAACCGGGCCTCAATCGCGCCTGAAGGCCCCGTGGAGCACCTTTCAGGCCCTTCGGGGCATCTGGGTGACCCCAGCGAGGGTCAGGGCCGTACGGCGGGCCTCCAGCGGTGGTCACCGATCGCCCCGAACGGCGATGCCACCCCCCAGGTTTCCCGGACCGGCGGCATGCCGCCGGCCGCCGGCCAGACAGTGACGGCAATGCCGCCAGAGGAAAGCCGCCCGGAAAGCGTTGCCGCGACCGACAACGGCATGCCGCCGAGCGAGGAGCGGCACGCCGCCGTGACGGCAGAACGGCATGACGGCAATCAGGCGGCAAGCGATGCCTTGCCAGGCGGCACAGCCCCTGCCGCCGCTCTTGCCGCCGAAGTTGCCGTCACGACGGCACAGCGGCAAGACGGCACAACGGTTGACCCAGCGACGCCGGACACCGCGCCAGACGGCAAGGCCGAAGTTGCCGCCATGCGCCCGCCGGTTGCCGTCACGACGGCAGACCGTCACGACGGCACCGAGACGGTCACTAAGGCGGCCCAGCCGGGCATGCCGCTGATGGAGCTGGTCGACTCCGACGAGATCCGGCGTGCCGCGGTTCTGCAGTACGCCTTCTACGGCACGGCCGCGCTGTTCGCGCTGGTCGGGCAGGTGTGGGCCGGGGTGGAGATCATCTTCGACGGCACCTCGGTGCCGATGGGGCTGCGGATCCTGATCGTGACCCCGGCGCTGGCAGTGATCGAGCTGGCCGGCGTTGCGACGTCGCACCAGGCCGACCTTCGCCGCCGGCTGGGGGAGCAGGCCTACGGGTACCGGGTGCTGTCGCTGATGGCAGCCCTGGTCGCCGCCGGATTCAACTTGGCCGGCCACTGGGGTGAGTGGTGGCCAGCGATCGGGTTCACCGGCCTGAGCGTGTTCGCGTACTGCAGCTGGTTGATGCAGTCCGGCGCGCGCCGCCGCGACACCCTGCGGGCCGCCGGCCAAATGGCGCGCACCGCCCCTGTGTACGGGGTGTTGCAGTGGATCCGGGAGCCGCGGTTGACGCGGCGGGCCCGGACGCTGGCGGTGGAGTGCGGCTACGGCGTGCACGAGTCGCTGCGAGTCGCTCGGGAGGAGGTACGAACACTGGCGCGGCGCAAGGCGATCGCGGCCGCGATCGAGCGGCGGATCCGCGAGCTCCACAAGAACGACGAAGTCGGCGCGACGATCGCTGCGACGACCTACGACCTGGATCGGCTTGCCGACGAGGTCAAGGAGCGGCTGGACTACCAGACCGCGGCCGACTACATCGCCGCGGACCTGGTCCTCGAGCTGCGCCCCGAAAGCCGGTGATCGTGATGGCGATCGAGCGGGCACGCGCCGAGCAGGACGGAAATTGCTGGGTCTTCAACTACGGCCCGGGCAGCGAGGCTGACCAGGCCCACTACAAGACGCCACAGGAGGCGCTGGCCGATCTGGCCGCACGGGCGATCCCGGCCGGCGGTGTTCTGGGCCAGATGCCCGGGCCGTGCTTCGTGGCGCGATGCGACAGCTGCGGGACCCCGGACGGCTGGCACGGCGAGGGAACGACCCACTTCGAGGCCGGGACCCTGGACGAGCTCCGCGGGCTCCTGGGCGACCTCCAGGTGACCGAGGCCGGGCAGCTGCTGTGCGACTGGTGCGCTGAGGACCTCTCGAAGGCCGCCGAAGCGGCCGTACGGAGGCTCGCACTGTGACCACGACCGAAGAGGCAGCGGCAGCTGAACAGGCGGCCATGGCTGGCGGGATGCCGGCCTGGCCGCGGCTCGAGATCACCTACCTGCCGGTGGCGTCGATCGCTGAGCATCCGAAGAACCCGCGCAAGTCGCTGCCGAAGGTCGACGAGATGGCGGCCTCGCTGCAGAGCAACGGTTTCCTGCAGCCGGTGGTCGTGATCCCGATGGCTGCGGCCCTGGAGGCGCTGGCCGACGAGCTGGCCGCCGGGGGAGTGGGGATCCAGGCTGGGCCGGGGCTGGAGTACGTGGTCGTGATTGGGCACCGCCGGATGGCGGCCGCCGAGCGGATCAACTGCGTCGAGGTTCCGGCGATCATCCGGCCCGATCTGCGCTCGGCGATGCAGGTCGCCCGGACGTTCATTGTGGAGAACCTGCAGCGGGTCGACCTGGACCCGATCGAGGAAGCCAACGGCCTCGCCGAGCTGGCCGCGACGGGCCTGTCGCAGCGGGAGATCGCCCAGCAGTGCGGGTTCAGCCAGCCGTACGTGTCGAAACGTCTTGCGCTGCTGCGGATCCCTGAGGGCGCCCAGACGGCGGTGTCGAAGGGAAAGGTGAAGCTGGCCGACGCGGTGAAGCTGGCCGCGTTGCCGCCGGAGGTGCAGGAAGAGGCGTTTTTCGACTGGGTTGACACCCAGCCGTGGGACGACGTCGAGCTGGGCGAGGTGATCGAGGAGACCGAACGGAAGATCGCGGCCGCGAAGCAGCTCGAGGCCAACCGGCAGCAGGCCGTCGACGACGGCGTCGAGCTGATCGGGTCCCCGGAGGAGGTCTTCGGCCGCAACCACTGGGATCACCGGCTCTACAACGACCAGCAGATCGCCAAGGCCCGCACAGCGGGCACCCTGCGCGCCCACGCCACGGCGCGCCAGGTGGAGTACTACTCGACGATTCCGCGGGAATCAGTCAGCACCGGCCGCTCGGCCTGGGCTTCCGAGCAGGAGAAGGCCAAACAGGTGAAGAAGGCGGCGAAGAACCGGGAGCCGGCGCTGCAGCAGCTGGCCGGTCAGCCGATCGCGGCCGAGCAGATGGCCGCCGAGGTCGCGGCCGCGGTCGTGAACGGCAACGCGGGCCACGCCGACGCGTTGAAGGCGGCCCGGCGGTGGCTGCCGGCCGACCGGTTCCCGCAGCCCGAACGCGAGCACGAGTTCGGGGACCCGGTCTACGCCTGGCGGGACGCGATCGGCCAGCCGGACCAGCTGTGGGTGGCCTGGGTGATGACGATCGCCTCCACCGAGCAGTGGCTGCGCAACCCGCACATGCCCTGGGGACAGCGCCAGGCCGTCCACGTGCAGCGGCTCATCGACACCGCCGGGTACGAGCCGACCGACTGGGAGACCGAGCAGCTGCACCGGATCCGCCGCGAAGCCACCGAAGCCGCTGCCCGCGGCGACGACAAGGCGGTGTCAGCATGAGGCGGTTCGCGGCCGCGGCCGGGATCTGGAGTACCGCGACGGCGGTCCTGGTTGGGGGCTGCACGCTGCCGACTGCGGGCGCCGGCCCGACGGGCGTATCCCCGAAGCCGGGCGCGACCGTCACGGCGCCACCCGCGACGTTGCGTCCGACAGGTACGGCGGGCACGGCGCGGGCGATCCGCTCCGAGCTGTCCCGCGCCAAGGTCGTTGCCGTGCGGCCGGAGGTGCTGGGGTACGACCGGTCCTGCCGGAAGGGGCACGCCTGCTCGTTCGGTACGGCGTGGAAAGACGTCGATCGGAACGGCTGCGACACACGCAACGACGTGCTGAAGGCACAGCTGACCGCGGTCGAGTTCAAGAACGCGAAGCGCTGTGTCGTGGTTGCCGGCAAGCTCGCGGATCCCTACACGGGCCGCACGATCAAGTTCGAGAAGGCGCATGCGTCGAAGGTGCAGGTCGACCACGTCTTCGCGCTGTCGAGATCGTGGGACCTGGGCGCTTCCACATGGACGGCACAGCGGCGTACCGAGTTCGCCAACGACCAGGCCGCGAACCTGCTCGCGGTCGACGGGGCGACGAACGCCTCGAAGGGCGACAAGGGGCCGGGGGAGTGGATGCCGGTTGCGGCCGGCTACCGCTGCACCTGGGTCCTGCGGTACCTGAAGGTCGCCAACACCTATGGGCTGGCGATCACCCGCGACGACCAGGTCGCCGCGCAGACCATCACCCGCACCTGCCCGTGAACGGCGCCACCCCCCGATCCGGATCGGGGGGTGGCGACGGCATGACGGCGTGACGGCATGCCGAATGGCTGTGACAGGTAGTGCCTAACTAGTGGCACTCTGCCGCCAGATGGTGTCATAGTGGTGTCATGGTGAGAGTGACAGTGCGGTTCGACGACGACGTGTACGAGCGGCTGCAGGCGGTGGCGGAGCAGGAACGGCGAAGCGTGAACAACGCCGTGATGGTGCTGCTGGCCGAGGCGCTGGACGCCCGCGAACGGCGCGGCACCGGAGGCGGCACGGGGAGCGATACGGGCCGCTGAGATGAGCCGCTGAACGACGCGGCGGCCGGACCCCGACTTGAGACCCGGGTCCGGCCGCCTGAATCCCAACCCGAAAGGCAGGACATCAACATCATGCACGAGACCGATCCCGCCCCTTCAGGGCACCGCCGTACGGCGGAGGCAAGCATTGCGGAGCTGAGTTCAGCGAGGCGTTCCCCGGTGACCGAGGCGCTGGTCGCCGGCCAGTTGGCGGAGTTGACCGGGGTCCTGGGCGAGGCGCTGTCGGAGACCGCCGGCGACCCGGCTGTCGCGTCACGGTTGTCGCGGGTGCAGGAGGACTGGGCGGCCGCCGAACCGGAGTCGCGGGCGAGCCTGCTGCAGTTGCTGGCCTGGCGCGCCCGGGCCGAGTCCGCGAGGGACTTGCCGGACGTGTGGTGGGCCGAGGACCAGGTACGGCGGGGCTGCATGGCCGCGCACCTGTTCATCGAGTACGCCGCCGGGCACGCCGGCACCGGCGGTACGGCGGCAGGCTTCCTGGGCGACGACTTCCCGATGCTCACCGCGGGCCCGGCGGGCATCCTGGGCGCGTCGCTCGCGTTCAACCGCGACAACCTGACGGCGTGCCTGGACACCGCGCTCCTGCTGACCTGGCTCACCCGGCGCGACAGCGCGGGTACTGTCGCGCCGGCCGGGACGGATCCGGCGCCGGTGAACATCAAGACCACGTACGCCGGCAAGGACGTGACCCACATCGTGGGGTGGTGGCGGTGGTGGCTCGATTCGCTGTACGTGAAGGTTCCGACCGCGCTGTGCGGGGCGTACCTGGGCGTCGACGAGCCCGACGACCCGAACGGGCCCGAGGGCGAGCTGGAGGACGACTTCGACCCGGATCGGCCCACCTGCGAGCGGTGCGAGCGCCGCGCCCGGCGCCGATCGCTGTCGGAGCGGATCGCGGCCTGGCGGGAGAACCGGCGGCTGCGGAGGGCGACCGAGGACGCATGGGCGGCCGCGGGAACCTTCACGGATTTGTGCGGCCTGACGGCCCGGTGGCTGGAAGGCGGGCTGACCGAGCACCCGGGCGGGTACGACGAACCGGACCCGGAAACGATCGAGCTCGTGCCGTTCCTGGCCGGCCTGAACCGGGCTGGGTTCCTGACCTTCGGGTCGCAGCCTGGCCTCGTGAGCCGTGGGTACGACGGCGCCGACTGGCGGCAGCGTGCCGCGGTGCACGGGTTCGTCGCCGACACGGCGGTACTGCAGGCACTCACGCAGGCCGCGGTGGAGGCTGGACTGTGGATCGTGGCCCAGCCGCCGGCCGCCGGCCCGCACGCCCCGGCGTTCTCGCTCCTGAACACCGTCCTGGCCGGCGCACTCAGCGACGGGCCGGGCGCTGACCGCGGGGATGGCTGGGTCGTGGTCACGACCCGCGACGGGGAACCGTGCACGGACTTCGGCGGCCGGATGCCGGCCAGCTACATCAAGCTCACCTACGGAGACTGGTGCGACCGGGCTGCCGTCGACGCCGTCAGCACCGCCCACCAGGTGGCCGTGATCGACCCGGTCTGGGGCCGCGACGACCTGCTCTGGCCCACCCTGACCAATGCCCTCACTGACCTGACCCGCCGTAGCGCGCCGCGAGAGGACACCGGACGATGACCACCGAGATGACGACCGAGATGACGACCGAGATGACCGCCAGTACCTCACCAGCCGTCACGCAGGCGATCTCCTCGCCGGTGGAGGATGTAGTCGTCGATCCGGGGCGGTGCTGGTCGCTGTACGACAACGAGTACTACCCGGGGCATCTCTGGGCGAAGCACTTCCCAACGCAGGCTGAGGCCGTTGCGGCTGCCACCAGCAAGGACAAGGGCATCGTCCTGATCGCGTGCGATGCGCGGGACTGCGTCAAGCGGCGGCATGCTGCGATCCACGCCGAGCGGGAGCGACAGTGCGAGGCCGAGCTGCAGGCGGCCGCCAGCGCGCGGGCGTGGCGGCTGGTCGGCCACTGCGCGACCGAGATCGGGAAGGCCGACGCGAAAGCCGGGCTGGTGGTCACGCTCCAGCTCGGCCTGATCGCGGCAGCGGGAAGCGGCGCGCTGGGTGCGACTGGTGTGCTGCGCTGGGCGGCGATCGCCGTGCTGACGATCGGCGTACTGATCGCGGCCTGGGCCGTCCTGCCCCGGCTCCCCAAGCTGTCCCGCCGTACCGGAGAAGGCCAGCAAGGGCAGGGAGCCGGGCTGAACTTCGGTGTCGTTCGTGGCCTCGACGCCCCCGAGCTCGCGGCCCGGCTGCGCGACGTCGACGAGCTCAGCGCCGCCAGCACGGAAGCCGTCAACCTCGCCGGCATCACGCACGCCAAATACGCCCGGATCCGGTGGTCGATGCTGGCCGGCGTACTCGGTCTGGTCCTGGTCGTGATCGGCACCGGCGTTGGTACGGGTGTTGGTGCCTGATGAGCTCCCACAGCGACCACCTGGTCCTGGACCGTGCAGCTGTCGACAGGGCACTTCGCAGCGTCATCGAGTACGCCGACTACGACCTGCACAAGGCGCTGGAAGGCGACGAGACCGGCGAGGACACCTACGCCGAGCATGTGGCCCGATTCATCGCGGCGTACGGAGCCGCTCACCCTGCCGAGCGAGGGAGAGGGAAGCGATGACCGCGCTCGACGCCGATCTGTCCGTCATCGGCCACCGCTACCGGGCCCGGCGTCGCCGCCTCCTGGTCCAGCTGGCCGCCGCGATGCTGACCACCGGCCTCGCGACCTTCCACGCCCACCACGGCGACAACTGGCTGTGGTGGCTGGTCGCCGGCTGTTCTGCCCTGGTCGCCCTCGGCACCTTCCGCCAGCTCGAGGACGCCCGCAACACCCGGTACGACGCCGAACGCCGCGCCCTGCTGACTGCCGCCACCCGACCCACCGATGAGACCACCCGCGAAACGGAGACCGACCAGTGACCACCACCGAGTACACCGAGCCCGACACCGACGCTCTGACCCGTGAGGCGATGGTCAAGGCCGCCACGATCTCCGATGAGTACCAGCAGGCCGCGGCCGACCTGGCGAAGCTCACCGCGACGATCGAAAGCCTCGCCAACCGCACCGTGACCGACCCGGAGGACTACGAACCGGCGCGGCCGCGGGTCCTGCGCGGCCAGGCTGCCGAGTACCAGCACGACGAGGCGTTGCGAGCCCTGGACCGGATCGCTCTCTACCTGCACGCCCGGGCCGGTGCATGGGACGCCGAGGCCAACAAGTACGAAGCTGAGACTGACCAGACAGGAGCCCAGCAGTGAGCAACCAGACGGTGTACGTCCTCACGATCCACGAGCCGGACACTTCGGGAACGACCTTCACGACCACCGCCTACACCAACCCCGAAGCCGCCGAGCAGGACGCGGCGACCTGGCGGCAGATCGACCAGAACCAGGGCAAGAACACGACCTACCGGGTCGTCCCACTCGAGCTCGTCGACCACGCCAAGTGGAAGCCAGCTCCGGACGGCAAGTCCGGCGTACCGAACAAGTAGCCAGACCCTTCGCAAACGGCGGCCCCGACCGAACTGGTCGGGGCCGCTGCTCGATGGGCCCCCCAAGTGGTTGACCCCTGCAGCAACAGCGAAGTTCTACACACCTCTTGCACTAGCAGTGCGAGGACCCGGGAATCAACGCAGCCTTGACAGAGTTCCGGGTGGGCCGGGAGTGACCTGCACGGCGTACCGGGCACCCCGGATCCGGTGATCTTGGGGTCGCTCGACGGGTGCCGGCGCCGGGTGGTCTCGCTCCCGGCCCACCCCTCCAGACTGCCCCAAACCGTGGTGCCGGCGTGGGAGTTATCCACAGCCCCACGGGAGGGTCGCCGATCGTCCGGAAGAGCGCCGGACGACCGCCCCTGAACAGCGTGGCCAGGGTCGCCTGCGGGTGCCCGTAGGCCGGTCCAGAACGCGCACCGGCCTGTCCACTTTGCGAACCACGGAGCCCGAGCAAGCTATATGGATAGCCGGGCTAACCGGCTCCGTTTGGTCCGCGCCGCTGGCCGCTGGCACCCTGCCTCGGGTGGGGCGCTGCGCTGGGCTGACGGGACGGAGAGCAGGTTGGGTGAGGACGTAGTACCGAAGCGGGGCGGTGGGCAGCGACGGCGCCGGGCCAATGTGCCGGGTGGCCGCTCGACGGTCCGGGTCGACGTGAAGCTGTCGCCCGAGGAAGCCGCGGTACTGCGGGCACGCGCCGCCGAGCAGCAGGTGTCGTTGCCGCGGCTGCTGGTCGAATCGACTCTGGCCGCGAGCGGGGAGACGCCGACGCAGCGGCGTGACGCGATGGCGAAGCTGTTCGCGTTGCAGCGGACACTGGGCGGGATCGCGAACAACGTCAACCAGTTGGCCAAGCACGCCAACACCGATGGGCGGTTCCCCGATCAGGCCTTCGAGCTGGGCGTGCGGGTCGTCGAGATCTTCGACCGGATCGACCAGGTGCTCGACGAGATCGCGGTCGTGCAGGCACCCGCGCTCCCGGCCGCGACGCCGGCCACGATGGAGGCTG